>NZ_ASHX02000002.1 GCF_000478605.2 Streptomyces thermolilacinus SPC6
CCCCCATCGAGCCGCTGTGTGCGTGGTGCGGCGGGGAGGTCCGCCAGCCGCCGACCGGCCGCCGCCGGGACTACTGCCGCCGGTCCTGCCGCCAGCGTGCGTACGAGGACCGGCGCCGCCAGGAGGCCGTGGCCATGGCCATCGAGGCCGCCACTGCCCCGCCCCCTCCGGATACGTCACGTGACGAATCGGCGGGGCGGCGTGACGAAACGGCGCGGCCGGTGGTCCGGCCGTCGCGGCGGCGGGCGGGGATGACGGCGTCCGCGATGCCGCTCTGGTGTGACGACGAGCCGTAGCCCCGTGCGCGCGGCCGGGGCCGCGACCGGTCGCCGCGACGGGTCCGAGGGCAGGGTCAGCGGTCGGAAATCCGGACCGCCACGGGCCCGGCTAGCGGTCGGGAATCCGGACCGCCACGGGCGTGCGGGAGGCTCGGCTAGCGGTCGGGAATCCGGACCGGTAGCGGTCGGGAATCCGGACCCCATCACTCACCCAGGAGTGATGGATGGAGGGAAAGAGCGCGCGGGATCGCCCCACGGCGGGAGAGCCGGACGCCCGGCCACTGGCGGCGCGAGCTGAGCGGAGCGCCCGCACGGCGCCCGGCCACATCGCGGCAGCAGCCAGCTCCCCATCGGCCACGGACGGGCGGTGCGGTCGCCTCACGCGTCCGCAGGTGTGACGGCGGGGGTACGGCGCCCGGCCCCGTGACGGGCCGCCAGACGGCCGTTCAGCGCCCCGCCGACCCCCCTCCCCTCCCCGCCAGCCTGCTTCGGGGTTGGGCACACGCCGCACCCGGCGGACGGCCCGCCACGTATACCGCCCACAGAGTCCGCCCCGCCCCCACGGCGGATGGTTGGCCGGGATGGGGCCCGAGAGGGCGCCTGTACGGCCGTCTGACGGCCTGTCGGGG
>NZ_ASHX02000003.1 GCF_000478605.2 Streptomyces thermolilacinus SPC6
GTCGGCGGGCTGAGAGACGCGGGGGCGGATGAGGAGCGCTCAGGGCGGCGCGTGTGGCCGCACGGTGGCGCGGCAGGATTCAGCGTCAGCCCACTTGCGCACATGGCGCGTCATGTGTCAGTCTGCATCGCATGACGCAGATGACACCGGCCCAGCTGAGGGCCGACGCAGAGGAAGCGCTCACGCCGCTGGGCCGTCGCCGGATCAGGCTCCTCGCTCAGCTGGAGGAGATCGATGCCGAGCTGCGCCCGCTCATCCAGCGGGCCCGCGCGGTGGAGGTTCCGATCCGGCGCATCGCGGAGCTGACGGCGGTGTCCCCGAACACCGTCCGGGCGTGGACCAAGGACGCCGAGTAGGCGCCCGGATGATCTAGGTCCCTCGCGCGCGCACGCGTAGGGCCCCCTCCCCGGAAACCGGGGAAACCAGGAAACCCGCAGGTCAGCCCGTGTTTCCGCGTGGAAGCGGGCGGGCCGGGTTTCCGGAGTGACGAAACATCACAAAACAGGCGGGCCGGAACCCCGCGCGAACGGAAGTCCCGGCCCTAGATCCACGATCACCCCTGGGAGGAATCTCGTGGACCTCGAAGCAGCATGGAGCAAGATCAGCAAGAGCACCAAAACGGCGGGGCGAGTGTCGGCCGAGATGATCAACCGGGCGGCGCCGGTGGCCGCTCCGATGGCGGCCTGGTGGGACGCGGAGGCGGACCGGCGGCGGCAGCTTCGGACCCCGGAGCACCTGCGGGCGCTGATGGACGCTCAGCGGGCCCACAACGCGGCGCGGGCGGCGTCGCGTACGGCGCGGTCGCAGCGGGCGGCGGCCCGCCGGGAGACCCGGAACCCGCTGGCGACGGCGCGTCGTGCGGCGGCGGCGGCTGACCGCGCGGCCCGCCAGCAGCAGACCCGGGCGCTGGCGGACCTGCGGGCGGCCCGCCGGGAGTACCCGGCGACGCTCGCCAGCCTGGCGGCCCGTGCGCACGCCGCGCACGCCGTCCCGGCCGCCGTGGCGTCCTACGCCCTGTCCACCCCGGCCGACTGGGCGGTGTGGCCGGTGAGCACGTCGGCGGCCCTGGTCGCGGCGCACGTCGGCGGTCTGTGGCTCGGGCGCCGGGCCGTGGTCGCCCCGGCCGCGCCGGAAGGCCTGTCGGCAGAGGAACAGCGGCTGATGGAGCGGCTGGACCCGTCCTGGTGGGTGCAGCACGCCCCCGACCGTGGCCTGTCGGGCACGGTGACCACTCCCCCGGCGCTCACCCCGGCCGGGATCGTCACGAACATCCGGCTCGACGGCACCTGGACGGTGGAGAAGCTGCGCGGCGCCGAGGCGTCCGTGCGGGCGTTGCTGGGGGCACGGACGGCGCTCCCGGCCGTCATCAAGGCGGGCGAGCGCGGCGGGTGGGCGGTGCTCGTCCTGCGGACCCGCAGCGCCGCCGACGGCGCCGACCTCAAGTGGGCGCCGGGCGCCGCGTTCGGCGTGGACACGGTGACGGGCGACGAGGTCCGTATCCCGCTGGGGCAGCGCCTGCTGATCGCGGGTCGGTCCGGTGCGGGTAAGAGCTGGTCGGCGCGACCGCTGCTGTTCGATGCGTCGGAGGGTGAGGCGCACCGCCTGGTCGTCATCGACCTGAAGCGGGTGGAAGCGCGGAACTGGGAGCACCGGGCCCGTACGGCGACGACGCCGGATGCGGCCGAGGAGGTCGTGGCCGAGCTGGTCGAGGAGATGCTGGAGCGCCTGGACCTCGTGCCCAGGGGCGAGGACACCATCACGCCGACGACTGACACGCCCCGCATCACGGTGTTCGTGGACGAGGGGGCGGAGGTGGTGACCACCGCCAAGGACGCGCTGCCGGGGCTGGAGTCCATCGCGCGGATGGGCCGGGCCGCGTGCATCGACCTGTGGTGGGCCACGCAGAAGCCGACCATGTCCGGCTCGTCGCCGGGCATCCCGGCGCAGATCGCGCCGCAACTCTCCACGGTGGTGTCCCTGGCGGTGTCCACCCCGACCGAGGCCCGGACGGTGCTGGGCGAGGACGCGCAGGCGAAGGGCTGGCGCGCGGAGGACCTGCCCGCCCCCGGCTACGCGCTCGTACGGTCCGGCCCCGGCAGCAAGCCCAACCCCGTGCGCACGCGGGCGCTGTCACCCAAGGAAGTCGTGGCACTCCCGGCCACGCCGATCTGGCGGCGCAACGCGGCGGCCGCCGGAGTGTCGGCTGACGCGGCGCCCGAGCGTCCGGTGCTGCGGCTGGTCAAGGACGTGCCGCAGCAGAAGGGGGCGGAAGCCGAGGGGCTCACCGAGGCGGAGACGGCCGTACTCGGCGCGATCCGTGCGGCGGGCGGCCCGGTCAGGCAGGCCGCCGTGGTCGAGGCGTCCGGCGTGTCCAAGGGCGCGGTGTCGAAGGCGGTCAGGAAGCTGACCGGCGCCGGGCTCGTGGCCCGGACCGAGGACGGCGCGCTCGTCGCGTCCGCCGGGGAGGTGTCGGCATGAGGCAGATCAGCACCGAGGACGAGGTCCGGGCAGCGGAACGGACCCTGAGTCTGGCGTGGGTCATCGTCGCGGGGGCGGTGCTGTTCTCCGTCCTCACGGTCACGCCGCTCGTGCAGCAGGTGACCCCGGACCCGTGGGACTGGACGGCCCCAATCCTGCCCGTCGTCGTGGACGCGGCGGTCATCATCGTCGTCCGGATCGACGCCATCATCGCCCGGCTGGGCGGCCGCCCCGGCGGCTGGTCGGCGTTCCTGCGGTGGCTCACCGGGGCGCTCACCCTCGCGCTGAATGTGGGTCACTCGGCGCTGGCTGCCGACTGGGTCGGGGTGGGCGTGCACGCGGTCGCCCCGGCACTGCTCATCGTCACCGCAGAGGCGACGCTCACGTACCGCCGGGCGATCACGGCGGCGGTCGAGCAGATCGAGCGTGAGCGCGCCGCCGAGCGTGAGCAGCAGGCCCGTGAGCAGCGTGAGCGGGAGGAGCGTGCGCGGGCCGACCGTGAGCGTGAGCGGGAGGCCCGGCAGCGGGAGCAGGAGCGGGCCGAGGCCGCCGAGCGTGAGCGTCGCCGCGAGGAGGCCGCCGAGCGTGAGCGGGAGCGTGAGCACGCCGCCCAGCTCGCTCGCGAGCAGCGTGAGGCGGAGGTGCGCCGCATCGAGGCGGAGCGGGAGCGCGATGTGGAGCTGGAGCGGCTGCGGATCGAGGAAGCCGCACGTCAGCGCCGGGAGGCGGCGGAGCGTCAGGCGGCCGACCAGCGCCGCCGGGAGGACGAGCAGCGCCGCGAGCGTGAGCGCCAGGAGCGCGACCGCAAGGCGCGGGAAGCGGCCCGCCGCGCGGCGGCCTCGCCCGCCCCGGCCGCGTCCGTGAGCGCCGCCGTGAGCACCCCCCGCCCGGCCGTGAGCGCCACCGTGAGC
>NZ_ASHX02000004.1 GCF_000478605.2 Streptomyces thermolilacinus SPC6
CTGGTGGGGGCTCACCCGCCGCACCATAGGACGTGCCGCATCGAGGACCAGGAGCACGCCGCCGACGGGAGTTATCCGCGGATTACTCCGGCCGTGGGCGCCGTCCGCGACCGCCACCCGGCACCGCCAGACCACCGCCCCGGCACCGCCCCGCGACCGCCACCTGACCGCCACCCGCGTCCCCTCGGTGGCGGTCAGGTGGCGGTGCCGGGTGGCGGTCGAGCGCCCCGCCGACCGATGGCAGGCGGGGCGCTCTGGCCGGGGCAGATCCCGGCAGCGAGTTGTGGGTTACTGATCCCAGTAACGCCCTCGCGCCGCACTGCCCGACGGCAGCAGATCCCGGCAGCGAGTTAGTGCTTACTGACGTCAGTAAGCACCCCGGCCCCGGCCGCCGCCGGGGGGTTTCCGGGGCGACCGGGCACGGTCGGGTAGGCGAGCTGCTCGACCGCGCGGGCGAGCTTGGCGGCGAGGGCGGGCCCGTTGTTGACGCACAGGAATCCACGGCCGCCCCGCATCCGGACGACGCGGCGGCGGACCCTGCGGTACCGGACCCGGGTCGGCTCGGCGTAGGCCGCCCCGGCGAGACCGATCACGGGCAGCTCGGCGCGCGGGGTACCGCCTGCCGAGCGTCGTACAGTCCGCTGCTGCGTGACCCCTTGGGCGCGTGCGTACCGCCGCAGGATGCGCGCCGCCCACACGGCGGCGGCCGGGTCCACCTCGACCGCGACGGCCGCCGACTCCAGCCCCCAGTAGCCCCAGAAGCGGCCCGGCCCCGCGCCGGGCCGCTGCCATTGCTCGGGCACCCGGTTCTGGTACTCCTTCGCGGCGTACGACCCGTGCTTGGTGAAGTACACGGCGAGGCGCCGGGGGTCGCGCATCCGCTCCCCTTCCCGGAAGTCCACCGCCGTCCCGGCGAGCTGGTGGCGACGCCGCTCCTCCGGGTCGGGGTGGGCGACGATGTCCGCCCACACCACGGACAGCCACTGTCGGTACGGCAGCCCGTCGCCCACGGCCGGGCGGTACCGGGCCTGTGTGAGGCGCCGCAGCTCTCCAGCCGTGCCTTCCGGCTCGGGGCCCCAGAAGTGGATGTGCGGTGCCCCGCGACGCTGGAACTCCAGCTTCCAGATGCCGATGGGAGCGAAGCCCCACGCCCGCTCGAACCGCTTCCGGTACGCCTTAAGGTGCTCCTTCACCGCCTTGCCGGTGGGTGCCACAGTGAGCCAGTCGCCGGGGTACGTGAGAGTCGTCATCGGCAGGCGGAGCCCCAGCCGCAGCAGCGGCCCGTAGTCCAGCTCTGCGAGTGTCCGCGTCATACGGGCCCGGCTCTTGGCTGACCACTCCGTGATGACGCGGGACGGCTCCAGCTCGGCCGGGTCGCCTACGTACTCCGCGACGTACCGGGCGAGGTCCGACGCTCGCTTGCGGTCCGCCTCCTGCTGTCGTTCGACGGTCCGTTCGGCGCGGGCCACGTCCGGCCACGCCACGGCGATCGTGCCGGGGGAGACCGACACCAGCGGCCGGGGACCTTCCTCACCAACTCGGCGGCGGCGGCCCGTCGCGGGCACCAGACCGGTCGGCTCGTGCCCGCCCACCCCTGGTTGGGGCGCGTCGCCGGTCGGGGTGACCGCCCCGCCCCACGACTCCCGGCGGGTCCACATCCCGACCGCCGCCGACACCAGATCCGCCGACGGGAACTGCTTGCGAGAGGGGCCCGCCCCTCTCGCGCTCTCCCCATCCCGCGCCGTTGTTACCTGCCCCTGACCAGGGGTTTCGCTTACACGGCCCGTTGTGGCACATGTAACAAGCCCTTCGGCGGGCGCGGCGCCGTCGGGGTGCGGGACACCCGCCCCGGCGGGGCGGGATGGCGACCACTGGTCGCCGCTTCGTACAGTGGGCACGAGCAACGTTTCCTGTCTCGCCTGGCTAAGGGCGCGAGCTGGAGGCGGACGGCCCGGAGCTGCGAACTCCGGGCCGTTGCCATGTCTGCTGGTGGTGATCCTGGCACCGATGGCGGCCGGAGATTCCCCGGCTCGCCCAAGTCGTCTCCCGCAAGGGAACGTCAAGGCGCCGATCTTGTTACACCCCCGTCGCGCGGGCGCGCGTGGGGCGGTCCAGAAAGTCCAGAAACCCCCCGCGCGGCCCGGCCGCACGGGGGGTTCGTCTGTCAGCGGGCGGCCGTCTCCTCAGTGGTCTGCCACTGGTACGGGTGCATGTGGTGGGCCCGCCGCCAGGCGTCGTGAGCGGCACTCTGCGGACCGCTGAGGCTCAGGTACTGGTCGTAGCCGCTGGGCCCGTTGGAGACGGTGGCGCCCTCGATGCTGGCCAGGGCGCGGGCGGCGTGCTCGACGCACCCGAGCCGCTCGCGGCCCGTGCGGTCACGGACACGCACCGCGTCGGCCGGTCCCTCGCACGGGCTGGTGTCGGTGGAGTGGGCGACGGCGCACCGCTGGGGCTGGGGCTGGGTCATGTCTGGTCTCCCGTCTGGTGGGTGGG
>NZ_ASHX02000005.1 GCF_000478605.2 Streptomyces thermolilacinus SPC6
GTCAGTGAGGTGCTGCGCGCGGCAAGGCCTGCGACGAGTGCCGGGTGGTCCGCCACCCAGTTCGTCAGATGGGTGCGCGTCGAGGTGGGCAGCGCTCGCCGCGTGGGCCGGTGCAGGACGAGCGGGGCCACGACGAAGGCCATCGGCCACGGCATCAGCCTGCCGGAGGCTTCCCGCTCGTAGTCGCGTGCCGCGGTGGCGGCGACGGCGGCGACGAGGGCAGGGTTGAGGAAGGCGGCGCTGGCTTGCGGGCGCTGGCTCCAGCTAGGCACGGGCGGCCCTGATCAGGTTCTTCACCCGTGCCTCGAAGTCGGGGTGCCATCCGACCCGTCCGCGGTCGGCCAGTTCATGGTGCTTGCCCCGGGAGAAGAACGCCTCGTCGTACGCCTCACGGATTCGGTACCGGGTCTGGTCCAGGGTTTTGCGCAGCAGCGCCTTGCCGGCCTGCTCCTGCTCCCGGTCGGTGGCATCTTCACCCAGGTCGTCGAGCATCCAGTCGAACTCCCGCTGCCACTCGTCGGCGAGGTTGCCTTCGAACCGTTCCAGCTCGTCGAGGTCCACCAGGTCGTCTTCGAGCCAGGCCACGGTCTGGGTGTAGGCGCGGTAGTAGTCCACCATCGCCTTGTTCAACTGGCGGCTGGCGCCCACCCAGCGCAACTGGTGGACGAAGCAGGCATCGGCCAGCTCCGTCTCGGCCTCCCGCGGGAAGTCCTCACGGTCCACCAGCGTGGGCAGTCTGTCCGAGGTGTAGTCGTCGCGGATGCGGCTGATGCGCTGCATCAGCCGGGTCACGGAGACGCTGGTGTGCCGCTTCTGCAGCATGTCCACCGTCTGCTCGTACCACCACGCCCACAGCTGCCGCATGAAGGAGTCGGCGTGCCCGTCGGGAAGCGCGGCCCTGAGCTTCACCCGTACCTGCGCGTCAAGGTCGTCGATGGACGGCGAACCGTCGATGACCCTCATCCGCTGAACAAAGACGGCACGCTGCGCCGGCTGAAGGGCCAGGAAAGCTGCCCGTGCGTCCTTCGTGTCCTTGGCCTTGGACTCCTGCGCGGCGGCGATGAGTAGGTCAAGGGCCTGTGCGGGGGCTGGATTGGGTGCCTTGAGCGCGGCCATAGCCGTACCCGGCCGGGCCTCCTGTGTAGTGACCAGGGTCAGCATGGGGCCGTACTCGTCGCCAGGAGCGTGGGTGTCCATCCAGGACTGGATAGTCCGCCACACGTCGTCGTCCTTGTCGCCGAGCGACCGCACACTGCGGATGTGGTGTTTGACCTGCAGGAGTTCAACGGGCCGACCGTCTTCTTCCCACGCAACGTCGTCGTGGAGCTCCAGGCTGATCGCCCCGTCCGGGTGATCCTCTTGTCCTCGCAGCAGCTCAAGGAGGGCGAGCTGCGCCTGGAAGATGTAGCCCAGGGCTGACGCAGATGCCTCATGCGCGGAGGACGTCATGGCCACAGTCTCCCGATTCTGATGTTGCCAGTCCAGAACGTCACAGTAATCGAACACAAGTGTGACAGCAGTGATGTGGTCGGTTCTACCCGGGGTGAATTCCGATGGTGTTGAGGAGGTGTTGTTGCTGGGGGTGCAGGCGTGTTGCGGTGTTGGGTGTGGATCCATGTGGTGATGCGTGGCGGGTAGGGCTGGCCGGTGCGGTGGCATGTGTGGGCTTGGTGGTAGGTGCGGTGCCAGTGGTAGGGCCAGGGTGGGTTCCACCAGGGGTCGATGGTGTCGAGGGCGTGCAGGGTTGTGGGGGAGAAGCGGCGTTGGCCGGCTTTGCGGCGTTGTTGGATCAGCCATGTCCCGAGAGGAAAGCCCTCATGGTGCGTGCTTTTGGGGACGCAGAGGTTGCCGGTCTCCTTGGCCCAGGCGCGGGCGTGGGCCAGGCCGGGGCTTGGCGGGTAGGGGCGGGTCGCTTTGCGGCGCTGTGTGCTGGTGCGGTTTTCCGGGGTGATGCCGATGCGTGTGAGGAGCGTGTGCTGTTGCGGGTGTAGTCGGCGCCAGGCGGCGCGTTGAGCGGATGCCCAGGAATGGGTGGTGGAGCTGATGGGTGTGGTGCGGGCGTGGTGGTAGGCGCGCTGCCAGCGCATGGGCCAGGGTGGGTTCCACCAGGGGTCGATCATGGTCAGTGCGCGGTGAACGGCGTATGGGGTGTTCGCGTTATGGGCCAGAAGACGTTGTCGGGCGAGCCAGGATCCCAGGGGGAAGCCGTCGTGGACGGCGCAGTACGGCGTTGCCAGACTGCCGTGCGCGGCTGTGTAGCTGCGGGCGTGCTCGAGTGCGGTCTCGGCATACGGGGTGACGGGCCGGGTGCGGGTGCTCTCCTCGGTGAAGCCGATGTCGGCCAGGAGGCGCTGCTGGCCGGGATGCAGGTCGGCGTAGTGCCTGATCTGCCAGCGTAGCCAGGCCCGCTCGTCTGGGGCGAAGCTGCGGAACTCGTGCATGGCGTCTGGCTGGTGGCCGGCCTGGACCTGATGGTGGATGTGCTGCCAGGCGCGTTGCCACGCCAGGCTCCAGGGCGGACACCACCACGGATCGACCGCGGTCAGCGCCTTCGCCGCGGCGCACTGAGGCGCGCCCGTGTCGGCATCTGTTCGGGCGTGCTGGCGTTGCCGGCGCAGCCACCGCCCCAGCTCGAACCCGTCGTGGACGGTGCTGATCGCGGCGGCGAGAGTGCCGTGTGTGGAGTGATAGGAACGTGCGTAGCCGAGTCCGACGGCGAAGTCGGCTTCGCGTTCGGCGGGCCGTGCGGCCGCGCCGCGGGCCCGGACCGCGCTCAGCCCGATCCGGGTGAGCAGGTCCTGCTGGTCGGGCTGGAGTGTGTCGTACTGGGCGCACTGGTTGGTCAGCCACCTGGCGAGTGCGCGGCTGGTGCCGGGGAATCCGGCCGCGGCGTCCAGGACGTGACCGTCTGCGATGTGGGTGTGTGCCTGGTGCCAGGAGCGCTGCCACTTCAGGGCCCAGGGCGGGTTCCACCAGGGGTCGATTGCCGACAGTGCTAGTGCTCGGGGTGAGGGAGCGCCATGACGCAGCTGGTAGGCCCGGTCTTTGCTGCGCTGGTTGGCCAGCCACTGCCCTAGCTTGGATCCGTCCTGGACGGTGTCGGCGGTCGCGGTCACCAGCGTGCCGTGGGTGCGGGCAAAGGCGCGTGCACCTGCGAGGGTGCGTTCGAAGTGGGTGGCCATGTGCTTGCGGCGAGGCTGGGCCGCCCGTACGGCCTCGGGAGTGAGGCCGATGTCAGACAGCAGACGCTGCTGCGCGGGGTGCAGGTCGGCATAGCCGGTGCACTGCATGTGCAGCCATTCACCCAGACCGAAGTTGGTGGTGGGGAAGCCGCGCTCGGGCCGCAGGCCGCCCCGTGCGCGGGCATGGTCGCGGGCTTCGTAGTAGGTGCGTTGCCACATCACCGTCCAAGGCGGCCGCCACCACGGGTCCAGCGCCTCGAGTTCCGTGACGTGTTCGGGCGGTACCGCGGGGGATTTCCGGTGGTTCGACAGCCACCGGCCCAGCGCGAAGCCGTTGAACCGCTCGCCGATCGGAGCCGCGAGGTGGCCGTGAAGGGCAGCGTAGGCGCGGGCGTGGGCCAGACCGGTATAAAATGCCTGTTCGGGGGTGAGCCGCAGGCCGCGGCCCCGCGACGGGCTGCCTCCCACCGCCTCCGGCTTACTGCCGTTGCGGTAGGCCTGCAGTTCCCGGGTGATGGGCCGGGGCCGGTGTGCCATGTGCAGCGTCCACAAACGATCGGCGGCGTCTGCTCCATCAGGGGACCGCACGCAGTTGTGCACCCATACCAGCAGGGGCCCGGCTGAGGTCGAAGCGATCTTCTCGGGCAGCCAGTCCCGGTTGGTGATCTGGGCCAGCTCGCTGACCAGAGCGGGTGTGTCCGCAAGGGTGTGCGGCAGGTGGCCGCGGCTCTCGGCGAGCAGTCGCCGCCTGAAGCCTTCGTCAACGAGAGTAGAGGCGAGGGCAACCGTCTCCGGGTAGGTGACCGCGTCCCTGGCCAGCAGTCGCCACCAGCCGGGATCGGTGCCTGGGGGCGCGAGCTGCAGTGCCCGGCGCGGCCACTGCTCGTCCTCAGGCCATTGCTGTGCCCACCAGGAGACGGCCACGGCATGTGCGACCTCGAACGCACGAACGCCGTCCGGCCGGTGGCGCAGCAGACTCAGGTGTCGCCGGTGTGCCGTGATCATCTCCGGCAGCCCCGTTAGGTCGATCTGCTCGGTGCCGGCCGGTGAGCCGCCGATCCAGTGGGTGCCGAGCATCCAGCGTCGGTGGCGCGGGCAGACCCGGGTGTGCGGCTGTAAGTACAGCCGTGCGGGTTTGGCCCGTCCGGTGCGTGCGGCTGTGCACAGCCAGCAGCCTTCCCCCGCAGCCGGGACCACGGAGCCGAAGCGGAACCGCCCGGCCGTGCCCGCCCCGTCCGGCGAAAGAGGTTCCTGGGCGGTCCAGGCAGGCAGGGCACGCTGAAGGATCTCCTCGGGCACGCGGCTGAACATGCAGACACGGGCGCGGGCTTCGGCGTTGAGGTAGACCTCGCCGTCCGGGCGGTAGCCCTTGAACAGACCTCCGCCGACCTGCAGCAGCGCGGGGACGAGGTCTCTGACGCCGAGCCGGTAGCGGTCGGCCAGCCGGTCCAGGTACGAAAGGTTCGTCTCGCCCTGCAGCGGCGCGAGCCGTGCTGGCCCCGGTCGTGCCGCAGCCTACGCGGCGGCTGCGGCTGTGGTGGAAGAAAGTCGTGCATCAGGGAGTAGAGGTCGTTTCCTGGCGGGCACGGATGTGCTGGCATCCGAGCCGTGGCCGAACGGTGGATCGGTGCGGTCGGTTGAGGCAGACGCCGCCGGTCAGGGCTGGCGTTGCGTGGGCATCCGGTAGCGCCTGGGTGCTCGGGCCCGTTGTTCGGCGGCGGTGTCGAGCTCGATCTGCTCGAGCAGCTTCTTGGTGATCTTTTCGGTGCCGTCCAGCAGGGATACCAGGGCGGCTTCGCGGATGAGGTGGGAGAGGCTGCCCATGCGTCCGCCAGTGCGGGCGTGCAGGTAGGCGGCGTGTGTGACCAGCGTGCCGGGCCGGTGCTGGCGCAGCCGCAGCGCGCTGTCCATGCCGTTCACCAGGGCATTCCAGACCTGCTTGTCCGCGCTGCCGTAGCGCAGCGGCTGGTTGCGCACGATCTTGAAGCGGCCGGCGAGCTGGGAGCCGCGCACGCCGGTCAGCAGTGGCGAGGCTTCGACGTCGATGCCGGAGTAGACGAACGTCGCCGGGATCCGTTCGCCGAGGTACTTCAGCTGGTCGGAGGTCTCGGCGCCGGCCCGGCTGCGGGTGTCCATCAGGTGCACGTCGTCGACCAGGACCAGCTGGGTGCCCATCTCGCAGAGCAGCTCGCACACGGCGTTGGTGATCTGGATCTGGTTCATCCGCTCCAGCGTCGGCAGGCCCAGGAAGCGGGCGAACTCGCTGATGAGCATTTTTGGGGTGGAGGACGGCGGCACGGTGATGAACAGGACCGGCAGCCGCCCGTCCCGGTTCGGGTGGCGGCGCCGGTCGGCGAGTTCGACGGTGCGCCCGAGCTGCTGCATCGCGGTGGTCTTCCCGGTGGTCGCCGGCCCGGAGATGATCAGGCCGCGCCGAGCTCCGCCCTGCTGGCCGCGGTTGAGCAGCAGCAGACGGCGGACCGCGGTGGAGATGGTGTCCATGGCGGGGGTCTTCAGCACCACGAACCGTGCGTGGTAGTCCTCCCGCTGCTCCAGCGTCCACTCCTGGTCGCCGGCGTTCCGTGCCGGGGCGTGGGGTGTGTCGACGAACTGCTGCCACCCGTCCCACGTGGTCAGCGGGCTGAAAGCGCTCGTGGTGGCGGGCTGGGCCGCTGTCACCATGCCTGGGCCTCCTGGTACGGGTCGTAGATGAGCATGCCGCCCGCCCCGGCGGCGTTCAGCGTCTGCCCTGCGGCCTGGTCCCGGTCCGTTCCGGCCGTCGACTCGGACGCTTCGGCCTCATCCGCGTGTTTTGCCGCGGCGTCCTGGCCGTCGGCGAGGGCGGCGAGAAGGTAGTCCTCGCCGTCCGGGTCGTCCTCGATGTCGTCCAGGCTGTCGTCGGTGTCCCAGCGGTCGCCGTCTTCAAGCGGGACGGTGAAGGAGCCAGGCAGCCCGAACGAGGCCCCCGGCGCCAGAGGCGCAGGGCACTGCTGCGGGGCGGTGGCAGGGGACGGGTCGGTCATCTGCGCGGCCGCCTGGGCCCGGGCGGCTACCGTCCGCTCTCGTCTGCTGCCCAGTCCCTGGCTGGCACGGCGCAGCAGCGCATCCAGCGCCTGGGCGATCGCCGCCTCGTGTTCTTCGCGGCCCTCGCGGCGTTCCACGGTGCGGCGGACGTAGTCGAAGGTGAACGCGGTGAAGGGGCGCCGTACCGCCTCCGCGTGGACCCACGGCACCTCCAACCATCCCTCGGACAGGCGCACCCACACCCGGTTCGGATCGTAGGGGTTGTGGTGGACCTCCCACCGTCCGTTCTTGTCCTCCTGCGGTGAGCGGCGGCGCCGGTAGGGGTTGAGGCCGGGGTGGTCGTAGGTGCGGTAGCCGAAGCGGACGCCGTAGTCGTTGATCGCCAGCCACCGCAAGGGCAGCAGCTCAACGTAGTCGTCGGCGGACAACGGCACGGGCACGTGCCCGGTCACCGCCACCAAAGCTGCCCACATCTCGTTCGGTGAGATAGCGACCTGCGGCATCATCGGGTGCCGCAGCGCCTCGTGCCGGCGCTCCTGCCACCCGCAGATGACCCACTCGTCCAGCAGTTCCTGAAGCTGCGCCAGGCTCCAGCAGGCATCCTGCTCCGCGGCCGCGCCCCGCTGGGAGACGTCCGAGCCGGTGTGGCCCGGCAGGTACTGGCTGAACCCGTCGGCGATGGCGCGAAAGGTTCGTTCCACGTTCCCCTTCGCCGGGCCGTTCGCCGGCGGCACCGGCTGCACCGACACCCCCAGGCTCTCGCACGCCGAGACGAACGACGCCGACACATACACCCGGCCCTGGTCCACGATCACCGTCTCCGGCATGATCACCGGCCGTGCAGCCGCCTGCTCCAGCCGAGCGTCCAACGCGATCAGCCGCTCATACGGGATGACGGATCGCTGCATGGATAGCGCCTCGTCCCAGCCCGGCCGCATCGCCGTCGGCACCACCATCTGCGCCAGCAGCATCGCCGCGTCCACCGACGTCGTGCCCACCGGACGCACCACCGCCGCGCAGATGCTGCGCGTCGCCACGTCCAGCGCGATACACAGTTCAAGACGGCCGGTCACACCGTCGTCCAGCACCGCCAGGACATCCAGCGGCGTGCTGTCCAGCATCACCAGCTCGCCCGGCCGCAGTGCCACCGTCGGCGTGAACGGAGGTGCCGGCCGCGACGCATGCCACCGCCGCTGCGCCGCTGTCCCCAGCAGCCCCTGTCCGTCGGCCACCGCGTGCACCAGCCGGTTGAACGTCGACGCCGGCGGCAGGGCCACCGCCCCGGCGCCGCACTCCTCCTCCAGCAGCCACCCCACCCGGCGGCGCAGCCGCACCAGCGTGCCCGTCGACCGCTCCCGCTGTCCCTCCAGCACCTTCCTGACTGCCGCGACCACCCGCTCATCGGCCCGCCCCAGGGCCGACCGCTCCCGCACCGCCCGGCCGTCCACCAGCCCCCACAAGCCCTCGCTGCGGTAGCGCGCCCGCATCCGGCGCACCGTCGCCGCACTCGCCGCCCAGCCCGCCGCCGTCAACTCCTCGGCCTTCGCCCGCTCCCGCTGCGCCAGGCTCCGCGTCGCCGGATCGAACTGCTCACGCGGGACGCCCTGCCCGACCGAGTCCGGGAAGCCGGTCTCCACCTCCCGCACATGCCGCTGCCACGCCAGAGCCCGCTCCCGCACCTCCACCGGCAGCGCCTCCAGCAGGAGCAGGCCGAACGGCAGCACCCTCCCCGGCACTGGTCCGCCTTCCACCTCGAAGGACGGATGGGCGAACAGGTAGGGCAGCAGTACGACCGCCGAGGCGCCCTCGTCGGTCACCAGCGTGGCCCGGGCGCCTTCCAGCACGGCGAGCCTCCATACCCGTCCGTCGTAGCGAAGGCGCGCCCCGACCTCGACAACCGCCTGCGTCACGCCGCTTCGGCCTCCTGCCGTGCGACCGAGACGACGGCACGCTCGTGCAGCGGTTCGTCCAGCCGTACCCGCAGCACGCCGCTCCACAGTGCGTGAAAGACCGCGGCCCATACGGCGATCGGGTCACCCAGCTCACACACCGCCTCCACCGCCGGCCGCGGACTGGCGAACGCCTCCACCAGAGCCGGCGTCCACGGCCCTGCGGCGTACCGGGGATGCCGGTAACCGGCTAGCCACCGCACATTGGCCACCAGCACCGGATCCGGCGGCCCCGCGAGCCGGTAGGACCAGCCCACCGCCTTGGCGGCAGCCGCCACAACACGTGCCCGCGCCGCCAGCCGGGCAGAGGGTCCGCTGCGTCCGACGCAGTCGAGCAACAGGCCGCTGCCGTCCTGGAGCCTGGCCATCAGCTGCGGCGCATGACCGACGACCCTGTTCTCCTCACGCCACACCAGCTCCACCGGCCGGCAGGCCAGCGCCACCACCGCCGGTTCCCGGTCCAGCAGCATCAGCTCGGTCCGCATGACACCGGACCCGTACGCCACCAGCCGCCCGGTCGTCGACGACCACCACCAGCCCGGAGCCACACGCCGCCCGGGCCGGACGGGGAAAGGCCGTACCGCAGAAAAGTCCTCAAAGGGGACGTCCTGCGCCGCCTCAAGCCACGAAACCCGATGTGCCTTTCCCAGAAGATCGCGAAAGCACGCGTCGACCCTGCCGGTAACCGCAGGTGCGGCGGACACCTTGAGATCGCCCGCCGAATCCACATCAACAACTCCGCCAGGTTCCATACCCGAAGCCAAGTGCATGAGCGGAAGCGCAGATGTTCCGATCCTCGCCGCTCACCCGAACGGATGAGAACTCTTCACCGCAGGTGGCCACGCCGCCTGACGTGGCTGTGCAAGTACGGGTGTACGCGGTAGATGCGCCTTTCGTACGCATTTGGTACGCCTCATGCCCACTCCATGCCGAGCTGTCGTAGTGCGTCGAGCTGGTCGGCGTCCAGCCGGCCCCTCCTCGATTTGGTGTTCGATACCCATACGCCGAGTTTCACGGTCACCGGCTCCTCCTGGCCATCGACCGTGATCTCCTCGCTGTGGCCGCGTGGTACGGGCCGGTGGGCGCCTTCACGCTCGACCCACTGTGTGAGGGCTGCAAGGCCCCGCTGGAATGCCATCTGGGCTTTGCTCGGCCCCCTCGCTGCGCCAGCGGCTTCCGGGGCGGGAGGCGGCGCCTGGTTGCGCTGTACGCCCAGCTTCGACAGCCGCTGCTGCTGCTCTTGGGAGAGCTCCGTCCAGCTGCGGCGTTGTCGCTGGAGCCATTTGCCCAGATCGTCGCCCTCGAACAGGACGCCGGGTGCGATGTCCGGCAGGAGGCCGTCGGGTTCGTCGGCGGCGAGGTGGGCGAGGACGCGGTAGTGGCGCTGCCAGTTCAGTGGCCAGGGGCAGTTCCAGTCCGGGTCGATCGCGGCCAGCTGCGCCGCGCGCTCCTCCGCCCGCTCCGGGTCCTTTCCGAGGCCGCCTTTCCTGCGGAGGTTGGCCATGTGCTGCCCGATCGGCACGGGGCCGCCGCCGGCCGGGTCGTCCCACACGGCGTCCTGCCGCGGTGCGAGGTGCCCGGTCGCCCGCCGGTAGGACCTGAGCGCGGCGAGCTTGTTCTCCCACGCCTCCTCGCCCGGCTCCCACACCATCCCGGCCCCCGGCGCGTCCAGCAGCGTCTTGCGCCGCTCCTCCAGTTCCCCGGTCCGCAGCGCCTTCCGCTGCTGATGCACCCACCGCCCAAGCGGAAACGCCTTCGTCGCCCCGACCTCGACCTCGACGTCATACGGAACGGCATAGAGACCGGTGATCTCGTTCTCCCTGCGCCACCGCAGCAGGGCTTGATAGCCCTCGAGCCAGACCAGGGACTCGGGCCGGTAGACCCGGGTGCGCAGGAAGGCCGCGATGGTCGCCGGGGCGCGCGGGCTGGAGAAGTGGAGCAGGGCGGCTTCGGCAGCTGCGCCGGTGCCACCCTCCTGGTGCTCCCCGTCCTTTTCGCCGCCGGCGCCGACGATCCGTCCCTCTTCGTCCCGCCGGACGTGAATCTTACGCTTGCCGCTCGTCAGCGCCCGCGAGGCCAGTTGCTCGACGAGTCGTTCATCGTGCGAGCGCAGGCCCTGGAGGACGGCCACGAGCGGCTTGAAGCTGGCGGAGGCGACCATGTCGGTCGGGTCTTCGTTCGGCTCCAGAAACACCGGCACGATGATCCTGGCCACCTTGGTGCTGCCGTCCTTGTTGAGCCTCAGCGCCCGGCCGATGTTCTGGACGATTTCCACCTGGGAGCCGCGGGTGTCGGCGAAGCAGACCGCCTCGACGCCTCGCTCGCCGACGATGTCGACGCCCTCACCGAGCACGCGACAGCTCGCGAGGAACGCTCGGTGCACCCGCCGGCCCGCGGCGTCGATGCCGTTGGCGAACTGGCGCAGGACCTCGCGCCGCTCGGCGACGAGGTGGTCACCGCACAGCCACGCCGACCACACCCGGTCCGGCGGGACGTGACGGCCAGCCTCGAGTTCGTAGAACTCCGCGTCGATGGAGGACTTCGGGAGCTTGTCGGCGGCGGCCAGGTCGTCGTCGGTGGCGTCGTTGACGTACAGCTCGGCTGCGGTCTCCGGCAGCTTCTTTGCGAACGCGGCGGCTTCCTCGACCTTCTGGTGGAACGTCATGACCGTACGTAGGTTGTGTGCGGCGGCGTGCTCCAGGAGCGCGGTCTGCAACAGGGCCAGGCGCCGGCCGCGCCGCGCCTCCTCCGACTCCCCGAGGACCGGGGAGGGGTCGCGGATCTCCAGGACGTCGATCTCGAACCCGGCGAGGATCTCGCGCTCGATCGCCTCGCTCAGACCGAGCTCCGCGATCCACGCGCCGTAGGTCCCGTTCGGGTCGTCGGCCATGGTTGCGAGCTCCGCCTCCTGGCCGCCGGAGCCCTTCTGCGGCCGGGGAGCGGCGAGGATCCGCGGGGTCGCGGTCAGGTAGAGCCGGAAGTCGGCGGGGATCCGCTGATTGTCATGGATCGCGGCCCACGGACGACCAAGATCACCGGCGGTTCCGTGGGCCTCGTCCACGATCGCGAGGTCGAAGCCGTCCATGCGCTGGCCGTAGAGCCGCTCCCCACCTGCCAGAGCGGCCTCCAGCGGCCCGCGAACCTTCCGCCGGCCCGTCGGGTCCTCCGGGTCCTCGCGGTCCACCAGCGAGGCGTATGTGGCGAACACGACCACCGGTCCGGACCCGGCCCACAGGGCGAGCTGGATGGGGTTGGTGGTGGTGCGCACCCCCAGCGAGTTCAGCACGGAGTCGTTCTCCAGCGAGCACACCGCGAACATCGGGGCCCGGTGACCCACCGCCCGCCACGCCTGGGCGGTCTGCACGAGCAGATCCAGGGTCGGGACGGTCACGAGGATCCGGCCGTCCGCGAACGATTCCAAGGCGCACGCGGCGGCCATGATCGTCTTGCCCGAGCCGGTCGCTGACACGATCGTGGCACGGGCACCCTGCGGGGGCACAGATGATCTTGCAGGAAATCCAACCCACCTGCGAAACGCGGCGCGCTGATCTACCTGGTGTTCCTTGAGCGGAATCGCTGACATTTCCTTGCTTCCCCTAAGCTTGAATTCCCGTGGTATTTCAGATGGCCGCGTGCGGAATGCAGGCCGCACCGAGGTCGTTTCAGATCGACGCATCCGCCTTGTGCTAGCCGCCCGGCTTCCCGTCCTTGAAGGGCGGCTTGTCGTCCAGGTCGTAGTGCCCGGCATCGAGCGTGCAGACCACGACGTCCCCGTCCGCGTTCCGCGTCCGCGCGGTGCACAGACCGCCGGCCTCGCCCAGCGCCTCCAGCACCCGGCGCCGCGCCGTGGTGTGCGGGTGGGTGCCCGGCAGCACGGTCTTCCGGACGTACGTCTCCAGGCGCTCCAGGTCGGCCCGTTCACGCTGCCTCACGTCCGTGATATGTACGGCCAGTTCAGCGGCCCCGGCTGACCGGCCGCCGCGCCGGGACCAGTCCCGGTCCGCGATGTCCACCAGGGCCTCGTTCACGGTCCTGACGCCCTCGTCCCAGCCGTCCGCGAACAGCGAGCCCCGAGAGGCCGGCGCCATGCCGTCCAGCTCCACCACCTGGCACTGCGCCCCGGCGACCGCCCCGGCCTCCAGCACGGCCACCAGGTCGTCAGCCTCGCTCGCGGGCATGCCCTGCGCCTCCAGGAGTGCGAACAATCGGAGCCAGGCACTGACGCCCGCCGCCTGATACTGGCCAACCCATCGGATGGAACCGCTACTCAGCGCGGGATCAGGTCCGATAGATTCGTGGTGACCGGTCGTCTACGGCCGTACCTCTCGAAATTCTGGGAAGGTTAACGGGGGACTTTGGGATGTCCCATGCTTTCGCCAACAGTACATCCTGCATCAGTCTGATGCAGGATGTAGACTGAACCCGATGCATATGAGTCACGCGCCCCGCACCGCCAGCGGTCGACCAGAAGGAATGCTCGTGGAACCCACACCCCAAGAACTCCTGGCCGATCTCTACGGGCACGATCAGGACGCCCACTTCGACACCACGCAGCTCAGGGAAGACCTGGCACACCAGATACCCCCGGCCCAGCTCGACAAGTTCATCGCCGCTGTCGAGGAGATGGGGGATCTGACAGTCGCCCTTGAAACAGCCACGTCACTTCTCAACGACAGCTGCCAGAACCCCGGCCGGTAGCCAGCCCGGCCCGCGCCAGCGGGCCCAGGCGGTTCTGGAGGCGCAGCCGGAAGGACCGTCAGGCGGGGGAGCGCAGCGGACCCGCCGGCCAGGCTAGAGCGAAGCGAAAGCCTGGTAGCGGGACAGAGTCCCGCCTCGGTCCGGGAGCGCAGCGAAC
>NZ_ASHX02000006.1 GCF_000478605.2 Streptomyces thermolilacinus SPC6
GCGGACGCCAAGAGCGCCCTCATCACCCTCGTCGAACACGCCCTCATGGCACGACTGAAGTAGGCGCCCACGGCGGGCCTCCGGCCCGCCGTCGGAAGTCGATCAACAAGTGGACGAACAAATACGGCAGTTGCCGTAAGAATCCGGTGAGCGGGCTGTGTCGTCTGACACGGCCCGCCCGGACGTTCATAACGTTTCGACAGAGAATTGCGACGCTTCGGACACGACACGCATCCAACTGGTGTCACTGTGCTCATCTGAGCCCCACTTTTTGGCGGGTCCTGCTCTTTATGCCCGTTTTATCTGTCGACGGCGCCGCCGGGATTCGCTCGATCGGGCTGTTTGGAACGCGGCCGCTTTACGTGCTGCAATGCACGAACTCCTGAGTAGTACGGCTCTGAAGCAGAAGAACGGCACATCGTAGGTGCCGACGCCGAGAGGTTGTTGGTCGAGTGAGGCGAAGCACGAATAGCGCCGCGGAGCAGCAGGCGCGGGGTAACTTCACCCCGCCCGCGCGCAACGAGGCGCCGCCTGCGGATGCGCCCGTAACGCCCCCGGCCGGTTCCGCCGCCGGCGGCAACCACAGCCGGTTCTCCCCGCGCCACTGGCATGTCGCGACGCGTCTGAACGCGATCCTGCTGCTGCCGGTGCTGATCGGCCTGATCATGGGCGGCTTCCAGGTGAAGACGTCCGTGGACACCTGGCAGGAGGCACGCGACGCGGAGAAGACCGCGCGCGTCGTCCAGGCCGCGTCCGAGTACGGCCAGGCGCTGCTCAACGAGCGTGACCTCACCGCCGAGCCGCTGCTCACCGCGAACAGCGACTCCGACCGCCAGGCCGGCGTCGTCAGCGACGCGTACGCCGCCACCGACGCCGCGAAGGCGAAGTTCGACGAGGCCGTCCGGGACATGCCCGAGGGGCAGGGCCTGGAGCGGCGCCTCACGCTGTTCCGCAAGGAGGAGCCGCAGCTCCAGGACCTGCGGAAGGCCGCGTACACCAAGCTTCTGGACCCGGTGAAGACCGAAGAGGGCTACACCAAGGTCCAGCACGTGCTCATGGAGTTCTCCAACGAGCTCGGCCTCGGCACCGGCAACGTCACGAGCTTCGGCCGTACCGTCTACGCCATCCAGCTGTCCAAGGCCGCCTCGTCGCTCCAGCGCTCGATCGGCATGCACCTGCTGCTGCGGCCGAGCAAGGACGACGAGGTCTTCAAGGCGCAGTCGAAGGCGTTCAACTCGTACAAGTACCTGGAGAACATCGCCATCGGCGAGTTCGTCTCCGGCGGTACCCAGGAGGACGTGGACCGGCTCACCGAGGTCATGACCCGCAAGGCGCAGGACGGCGCGAAGGACTTCGCCGCCATGCGCGTGCAGCCGCCGGTCGCCGAGACGGCCACGGGCGAGAAGTCCGTGTACGAGGGCATGACCAAGGAGATCGGCGAGGCCGAGGACGCCGACGAGATCAAGGCGCTGATCAAGCGCAAGCAGAACGGTGTCACGCCCGAGACCTGGATGGCCGTCTCGACGGCCAAGTTCGACGGCTACACCGAGGTCGAGAACGAGCTGCTGACGCAGGCGCTCAACGAGGCCACCCGGATCGCCGACGACGCCCGTACCGACGCGTTCGTCAACGGCGGCATCGTCGTGGTCGCGCTGCTCGCCGCGTTCATCCTGGCCGGCCTCATGGCGCGCCAGATGAGCCGTTCCATGCGCCGTCTGCGCCACGCCGCCCTCGGTGTCGCCGAGCAGCGCCTGCCGATGCTGGTCGACCAGCTGTCCCGTACCGACCCGGGCAAGGTGGACACCCGTGTCGAGCCGATCCCGATCGACACGCAGGACGAGATCGGCGAGGTCGCGCGCGCCTTCGACCAGGTCCACCGCGAGGCCGTCCGGCTCGCCGCCGAACAGGCCCTGCTGCGGGGCAACGTCAACGCGATCTTCACCAACCTGTCGCGGCGCAACCAGTCGCTGATCGAGGGCCAGCTGACCCTCATCACGGATCTGGAGAACAACGAGGCCGACCCGGACCAGCTGGAGAACCTCTTCAAGCTGGACCACCTGGCCACGCGCATGCGCCGCAACGGCGAGAACCTGCTGATCCTCGCCGGCGAGGAACCGGGCCGCCGCTGGGACCAGCCGGTCCCGCTGGTGGACGTCATGCGCGCCGCCACATCCGAGGTGGAGCAGTACGAGCGCATCGAGCTGTCGGGCGTGCCGGAGGCCGAGATCCACGGCCAGGCCGTGACCGACCTCGTGCACCTGCTCGCCGAGCTGCTGGAGAACGCCACCACGTTCTCGTCGCCGCAGACGAAGGTGCGGGTCACCGCGACGCGTCTGCCCGACGGCCGGGTGATGGTCGAGATCCACGACAAGGGCATCGGCCTCACCGCCGAGGACTTCGCGGACATCAACCACAAGCTGGCCAACCCGCCGACCGTGGACGTCGCGATCTCCCAGCGCATGGGCCTGTTCGTGGTCGGCCGCCTCGCCGACCGGCACGGCATCCGTGTCCAGCTGCGCCCGTCGGGCGAGCAGGCCGGTACGACGTCGCTGGTCATGCTGCCGGACGCGATCACCCACGGTGGTGGTGGCGAGCCGCTCCAGGAGGACTTCACGGTCTCCCAGATCATCCCGGAGCAGAAGGCGTTCGAGTCGGCCCCGCTGCGGACCGCCGCGGAGCTGGGCTTCGACGACTCCCGCTACGAGCAGCAGCAGGACGGCGCCTCGCTGGACTCGGTGGGCCGCTCCCGGCTGCGCGAGGAGCGCCGTGCCGCGCTCGGCGCGCAGCTCCAGGGCGGTCCGTCGCACGAGGAGCGGGACCAGGAGCGGTACGAGCAGGACCAGGAGCGGTACGAGGGCGGCTACGAGGCCCCGTACGAGCAGCAGGGCGCCCAGGGCGGCTACGAACAGGGCGGGTACGAGCAGCAGCCCGGCTACGGCGATTTCCAGCCGCAGGAGGGCTACCAGGGCGACGGCGCGGGCTACCGCGACGGCGACGGGTTCCAGGGCGACGGCTACGGCACGGAGGGCGAGTACCGGGACGGCGGCGAGTACCGCCAGGACGGGTACGGGAACGGGAACGGCGGCGACTATGCCACCGGCGAGTACCCTGGGCCCTCGTATGCGGAAGGCGGCTTCCCGGGTCGCGAGGCCGAGCAGCCCTCGTACGACGGCTCGTACGGCGCCCAGCCCGACCAGGGCACGTGGCCGGCGCCGAACACGTACCAGGGCGGTTACGACGGCGGCTACGCCGGCGAATCGGAATCTGCCCCAGCCGCTCCCACGAACGAGCCGGACCGCGTAGGCTTCGACCGTCCGGGTTCCGTGCCGAACGCCGACCACCAGCTGACCGACGCGGGTCTGCCGCGCCGTGGCAGCGTGCGGGCGGCCGAGGAGCGGCCGAGCCTGAACCGGGACCCCCAGCAGGACTCTGCGGACCAGCGTGCCCAGCAGGTCCGGCAGGCTCCCCAGAGCGACGCGAACGCGTCCGAGGACTGGCGTTCGACCAACGACGAGCGCTGGCAGCGGGCCGGGAAGCTCAAGGAGCCGAAGGCCGGCGGGGTCACGGCTTCCGGGCTGCCCCGGCGGGTTCCCAAGGCGAACCTGGTCGAGGGAACCGCGGAACAGACCCCGCAGGGCGGCCCACAGGTCTCCCGTGCCCCCGAGGACGTCCGCGGCAGGTTGAGCAACCTGCGGCGCGGTGTCCAGCAGGGGCGCAACGCGGGAACGGACATGAACGGATCGGCCACTTACGATCAGCACAGTGGCCCGGGTAGTACCTACAACCAGGAGCGTTAGTGTGAGCCCGATGAGCCAGGCGGCGCAGAATCTGAACTGGTTGATCACCAATTTCGTGGACAACA